>NZ_LOSX01000019.1:0-610 GCF_001521985.1 Burkholderia sp. RF4-BP95
GTCTTCGTCTTGATGTCGATGACGCGGCCGCGCGAGAAAACGATCGAATCGCCTTCGTCGGTGTAGATCGCTACCTCACCGGGCTTCAACGCCTTCAAGCGATACTGCGCGTGCTCGGTCGCTATGACGATACCGTGACTCGTCTTACCGCCGATCGGCAATACGATCTTCATCGTGCCGGCCGGTGGAGCACTGGTGTATCCGTAGTGCTGGAACAGCTCTTCGTCGACACCGTTCTCGCCGGCCAGCCCTTCGCCGCGCACCATGCCAACAGGACCATCGGTGTTCACGCCGCTGATCACGCCGCGAAACGCCTGGCGCACGCCGGCCAGCATGCGCGACACTCGCCTTTCAACTTCTCGCATCATTTTGTCACCGTCGTGTTGCCGTTTGCGTCCGTCACGACCAACGAAAGCGGGCCGTCACCTTTCTTCTTGCGTCGATGCTTGCGCCCCGAATGCGGATGCGCGTCGAGAATCCAGACGCCGTCTTCCTTCAGTGTCAGCGTCGTGTGGGTGCCGCCAGGACGGCCACCCGTGAAGCGGCGCGCCATCAGGAAATAAATGGCATCGATGCCGTACTCTTCCCACACGACATGCACGCGCTGCCC
>NZ_LOSX01000020.1:0-2307 GCF_001521985.1 Burkholderia sp. RF4-BP95
ATGATCATGCGCCAGGCGGACCATCCGCACCTGGCCGTGTTCGCGAAGAACAGCCACAAGCGGGTCAAGATCGTGAAATGGACCCGCAGCCAGGGCTGGACGATCAAGATTCCTGCGCGGCCATTCTTTGCGCTGACTGAGTCCGACAATATCGGGATCGAGTCAGAGGTGTCCACCTACCTGCGTCGATTGTTCGACCAATGATTGTGGCCGTTTTAACCGCCCGGAAGCGGGTTAGGCACCCCTAGATAGCCACTCGGGGGCGAGAGGCCGCTAAACCCCCCGCTAAATCGCGCCGGATTGGCATTCGGGATTCGCACCTTCCCGCGCATCTCCATCACTGGCCGACGTACTGACGTCGGTCGCCTAATTTTTCAGCGCCCCGACCGCCAACATGGCGGCATGGCTACCTACTTCATCGCGGCGCTTTCCGCACAAATCCAATCGACCGGCACGGCGCTCAAGCTGCTCCCGGCTGGCGACTTCCGTGCACGGGATGGACGGCCGACCGAGTGTGCCGCGTGGCGGCTCGACGCGGCCGGCGCGGGGCGCCTGGTCGCGGCGGCGAACGCCCGCCAGACCCGCTATGTGATCGATTACGAGCACCAGACGCTCAATTCGGCGAAGAACGGTCAGCCCGCGCCGGCCGCCGCCTGGTTCAAGACGCTGGAATGGCGCGAAGGCGATGGCCTGTACGCGACCGACGTGCAATGGACCGCTCGCGCCTCCGCCATGATCGACGCGGACGAATACGCCTACCTCTCGCCGGTGTTCGCCTTCGACAAGGCGGGCAACGTGATTGCGCTGCTCAACGCCGCGCTAACCAACGATCCCGCGCTCGACTGTCTCGACGAAGTGCAGCTCACCGCTGCGTGCTCGGCAGTGTCCGGCGCGATCGACCCTGCCGCGCTCGCGGCGCTTTCCACTGTCCCACCTATCGAGGCTCCCAATATGGAAGAACTCCTGGAACAACTGCGCTGGCTGCTGAACATGCCGGTCGGCGCAACCGCTGACGACGTCACGGCGCAGCTTAAGAAACTGATCGAATCGCTGTCCGGCGGCCAGGGCGTTGCCGCTGCCAGCGTGAACCTGCCTGTGCTGCTCGACTCGCAGCGCGCGCAGATCGCAATGCTGTCCGCCAACCAGGTCGACCCGGCGCGTTTCGTGCCGATTTCGGTAATGACCGACCTGCGCGCGCAGCTCGACGCAGCCAACGCGAAGCTGACCGGCAACGAAGTCGAGGAGCTGGTGACGGCCGCGTTGAAGAACGGCCGCCTGCTGCCCGCTCAAGAAGGCTGGGCGCGCGACCTGGGCAAGAGCGATGTCGCCGCACTGAAACAGTTCGTCGCGACCGCGCAACCGATCCAGGCACTCGGTGGCACGCAGACGGGTGGCAATCCTCCGGTAGGTGACAAAACGGACGCGAATGCACTGTCCATCGAAGACCTCGCCGTGTGCAAGGCGCTCGACCTCGATCTCGCGACGTACAAGACTTCGCAGCCGGCCGCCTGACGGCGCGCGCGGCAACTCGCTTCGCTTCCATCGGCAACGCATTTTCACTTCCACCAGGAGATTCACATGACTGCATTGACCGCCGACCGCGACACCGTCGCCCGGGCCGGCCTGCTGTTCAGCTACCCGGCCAAGGGCGGTGTGCTGTTCTTCACCGGCGCGATCGCCGCGATCGACACGGCGACCGGCCTCATCACCAAGGGCGCGGAATCCACCACGCTCAAGGGCGCCGGCATCGTCCAGGAACAGATCGACAACACGGCCGGCGCAAACGGTGCCGCCAACGTGACGATCCGGCGCGGCCAGTGGCGTGTCGCCAATTCGGCCGGCGCGGACCAGCTCACGCTGAAGGACGTCGGCATGCCTGCGTACATCGTCGACGACCAGACCGTCGCGAAAACGGATGGCGGCGGCAAGCGCTCGGTCGCCGGCACCGTGGTCGACATCGATCCGGGCGGCGTCTGGATCGCGTTTTAACGCGGCCGGTCATCCCCCTCGACTACCCCATAAGGAAAGCAAATGGAAATCAATCGCGCCAATTTGCGCGCCCTGTTCACGGGATACAACACCGTATTCCAGCAAGCCTTCGACGGTGCGCCGTCCGACTGGAATAAGGTTGCCATGCCCGTGCCGTCGACCACGTCGCAGGAAGTGTATCCATGGCTCGGCCAGACCACGCGCTTCCGCGAATGGATCGGCGATCGTGTGATCCAGAACCTGGCATCGCACGACTTCTCGATCAAGAACAAGCCGTTCGAGAACACCGTCGGCGTCGATCGCGAGGCAATCGAAGAC
>NZ_LOSX01000021.1:0-1237 GCF_001521985.1 Burkholderia sp. RF4-BP95
CGGCACGCCGCAGGAGTTGACGGACGAGGCGGGTGAGCTGGCGTGGTCGGCACGCTATCAGGCGTGGGGTGAAGCGCAGGAGGTGATCAGCGAGGCGGCGCGCAAGGCCGGGATCGCGAATCCGCTGCGGTTTGCGGGGCAGTACTTTGATCGAGAGACGGGGCTGCACTACAACCGGCATCGGTACTACGATCCGGGTAGTGGGCGGTTCGTTAGCAAGGACCCGATTGGGCTGGCGGGTGGGGACAACGTCTATCAGTACGCGCCGAATCCGAGTAGCTGGATCGATCCACTTGGTTTAATGGGCTACCGGGTCGCGACGCGAACTGCTCAGCGAGTCGAATTAGGGAGAGATATCACCGATAAGCAAGCGATTTCTCGCGTGCAGAGAGGTGGTGACGTCCATGCTGACAATCGTAGTGATGCTATAAGCTTGGGTAAGCGGTGTGCATGTGGAAAATTGATGAAGCATGACGCCCATCCTGACAGAGTTACAGGTAGTACGGAGGGCAGATTGCCGCACGTTCATCCAAATAATCACGAAGGGGTGGCTGGGGATGCACATATTTTCTACCCTAAAAAATAGGGGGCATGATGTCTTACTTTTTGATTTATTTCGAAAAAAATAATTCAACCTCGAATGATTACAATGACTTTTCACTTGTCGGGAAATTTTCTATTCCTCCGGAGATTTTTGGGGGGTGGGTGGATATATGCTATAAGGGCAAGAAAATGACGGGCGCGCTTGTAACGGATTGGAGTCGGCAGGCTGCAAATGATATATTCAGAAAAGAGGGAGAGGGTGCTAGGCGGCAATTGATTGGTTTTTTGAGTGAAAGATTGAAAAACAAAAGCGTAGTAGCGTGCTTGACTGGCTATATTGAAAATAACTCGGGCGATTTGGTGGACATAGAGGAGGGCAATTTTCTGAAAGTCGGTCAAATTGGAGAATTACTTGCAAGGCGTGTCGACGTGGGGAAATGTTTCGAGATAGTTCACGGATAGACGTTAAAAGGTGGCAAGAGAAATGACCGAAGGGTCACGTGGGCTGCCCTTGTCGTCTGGGTGCTGAGTTGAATCTCGGCGTTCAGCAACAGTGATGGTGAACTTGCCAAGTTCAACGTGAACGCGGAGCTTCTTGCCGGCGTGGAAACCGGCAGCCAGTATGCGTACGATCCGATTGGCCGGCTCACGCGCGCGCAGTCGTCGCTGGGCGTGGAGACGTTTGCGTTCGATC
>NZ_LOSX01000022.1:0-742 GCF_001521985.1 Burkholderia sp. RF4-BP95
TGATCGAGCCGACCGGCGGTGAAGTGACCTACCTCGGCAAGCCGCTGACCGGCCCGGCCGAAGGCGTCGCGATGGTGTTCCAGACCTTCGCGCTGTTCCCGTGGCTGACCGTGCTGCAGAACGTGGAAGCCGGGCTGGAAGCGCTCGGCGTCGGCGCGCGCGAGCGGCGCGAACGCGCGCTCGCCGCGATCGACCTGATCGGTCTCGACGGCTTCGAGAACGCCTACCCGCGCGAGCTGTCGGGCGGCATGCGTCAGCGCGTGGGCTTCGCGCGTGCGCTCGTCGTCGACCCGACGATTCTGCTGATGGACGAGCCGTTCTCGGCGCTCGACGTGCTGACGGCCGAAACGCTGCGTACCGACCTGCTCGACCTGTGGACGCAAGGCCGCATGCCGATCAAGTCGGTGCTGATCGTCACGCACAACATCGAGGAAGCGGTGTTCATGTGCGACCGGATTCTGGTGCTGTCGTCGAACCCGGGCCGCGTGATCGCCGAGATCAAGGTGCCGTTCAAGCATCCGCGCAACCGTCTCGACCCGGCCTTCCGCAAGCTCGTCGACGACATTTACGCGAAGATGACCGCACGCCAGACCGGCGAGGCGACGAAGAAGGGGCTCGAGCTCGGCAGCTGGCTGCCGCAGGTGTCGACCAACCTGATGGCCGGCCTGATCGAGACGCTCGCGATGGCGCCGTACCACGGCCGCGCCGACATGCCGGAAATCGCGCGCACGCTGCATCTGGA